>NZ_JACJEW010000039.1:6044-41396 GCF_014164315.1 Pseudoalteromonas sp. SG44-1 | reverse complement strand
CCTAGAACCTAGAACCTAGAACCTAGAACCTAGAACCTAATTTATAAAAGGCACTTTTTTGCAACGCATTTATATTAGTTTATTCACAGTCGTTTTATTGCTCACTTTAGTGGGTCAAGCGGTTGCGTCTGTAACTATGAGTTGTGATATGCCACACATGAGTCAACCGCATGCAACTATGGCTGATAGTAGTGATATGCATCACGACATGTCTGCGGGTATGATGAACATGGATTGTTGTGACGATGACGCAAGCGCTAATCAAGAGTGTGGTTGTCCAATGAGCGCCTGCAGTACCCACTCAATGTTAAACATGAGTGTGTTAGTTACCGTTATACTGACGACGTCTGAAAAAGTACAACTTTATATCCCGCAAAATCAACATCGTATAGCCAGTTCACTGTATCGCCCCCCTATGCCTGCTTAATTGCAGGATAGGTGCGTCTAAAATTTACCTAAATCACCTTTTCTGCCCCCTAAATTTAGTTGTCTTTTAATTTTAGTGGAGTAAGTGATGAATCACTTCGCAGTATTTAAAGTCAGTTTTTTAGCGCTTATGCTAACAACTGCAATTCCAGCACACAGTAATGAATTAAGCCTTGATGAAGCGCTCAGCTATGCACTTGATAATGAGCCATGGCTAACCGCCAGCAAATATCAACAAGCTGCTATACAAGCACAAAGTTTAGCGGCAGGCACACTGCCGGATCCAGTATTAACGGTGGGCTTAATGAATTTACCTACCGACGGTTTTGCTTTTGACCAAGAAGGCATGACCCAATTAAAAGTTGGCGTGAGCCAAATGTTTAGCCGTGGCGATAGCTTAGCGCTTAAGCAGCATGCGTTAGCGCAGTCAGCGCAGCAATATCCTTGGCTACGAGCCGACAGACTCGCTCAAGTAAAAACCATTGTTATTGAATCTTGGCTCAATGCGTATCGTGCCCAGCAAAGTATTGCGTTAATTGAGCAAGATAAAGCATTGTTCTCGCAACTTATTGATATTACTGAATCGAGTTATGCCAGCTCAGTAGGTAACACCCGCCAACAAGATATTATTCGAGCGCAGCTAGAGTTAACCCGCCTTGAAGATAAATTAATGATGTTAGAGCTGCAGTTCGAAAGCGCGAAAAAGCGTTTATCGCAATGGTTACCAATCAACATGTTAACTCAGCCTGTCAGCGCAAAACGTCATGATATAGCGCCTTTAGTTGATTTTTCACAACTTGAATTTGCACAGTTGATGCCATTATTAATGGCGCATCCAGCGATTGTCGCGCTTGATAAAACAGTAGCGGCTAAACAAACAGAAGTTGAGGTGGCAAAACAAGGCTATAAACCGCAGTTTGGGGTAAATATGGGCTATGGTTATCGCGATGATACGCCAATGGGGGATTCCCGAGCGGATCTGTTTTCAGTTGGTGTGAGTGTTGATTTACCACTATTTACTGATAACCGCCAAGACCAACAAGTTAATGCGGCGATAGCTATGGCTGAGGCGGTGAAAACTCAAAAACTAATTGCATTACAAAAGCTAAAAGGGATGTATTTTAAAGAGTTTAGTCAGTTGCCCCAATTAGCAAAGCGTGATGCACTTTATCAAACTAAATTATTGCCACAAATGGCAGAGCAAGCACAAGCTACATTAAATGCTTATACCCGTGATGATGGTGACTTTTCAGAAGTAATGCGCGCCCGAATTAGCGAACTGAATGCCAAAATTGATGCGTTAAACATAGAGATTGATCAACAAATTATTATTGCTCGCCTGAATTATTACGCTAGTAGCAAAGATGCTGCTGTGATGGTTGAGCAATTAGCAGGAGAGCACCGTGAACACTAATTTAAAATTGCTTATCGCAGTACTTATAGGTGCAGGAATATCTGCTAGTGGCTTGTATTTTTTCGGTAATAGTACAGAGCCTGAGGTGATCAGCGCAGAGAAAAAACCATTATATTGGGTTGCGCCTATGGATAGTAATTATCGCCGTGATGCACCAGGGCTTTCACCAATGGGGATGGACTTAGTACCTGTGTATAGTGAAGGAGCTGACAACAATCAAGATGGTCCCAGTGCTGTGACAATTTCCCCTGCTGTTATTAATAATTTAGGGGTTAGAACGGCTAAAGTACAGCTCAAGGCACTGCAAAGTGAAGTAAAAACGGTGGGCTACGTACAATACAATCAAGATCAGTTAGTGCATATTCACCCGCGTGTAGAAGGCTGGATAGAAACGCTGTACGTTAAAGCCGCTGGCGATCAGGTAAAACAAGGGGAACCGCTGTATACCTTATACTCTCCGCAACTGGTAAATGCTCAAGAAGAATTTGTACTGGCTGTTGATCGTAATAACACCGTGCTTATTCGTGCAGCCAAAGCGCGCTTAAAAGCACTGAATGTGTCGGATGGTTTTGTCGAGCGCCTACAAGTTAATAAAAAGGTGATGCAAAATATTACCTTCTATGCTCGCCAAAGTGGTGTGGTTGATGAACTTAATGTGCGCGAAGGTTTTTATGTCAAGCCAGGCACCTCAATGATGAGTATTGCTCAACTTGATGAAGTTTGGGTAGAAGCCGAGGTATTCGAGCGGCAAGCGCAGCTTATTGAAGTCGGTTTACCGGTGACTATGACTCTAGATTATATTGCCGGACAAAGCTGGCGCGGTAAGGTCGATTATATTTACCCAACATTGGATGCCAAAAACCGTACTTTGCGGGTGCGTTTACGCTTTAATAATCAAGATCACCAACTAAAACCGAATATGTTTGCGCAAGTAAGCATCCATGCTAAAGCTGCTGAGCAACAACTTATAGTACCTAAAGAAGCGGTGATCCGCACCGGTTCCCAAGACCGTGTTGTTATCGCTTTAGGCGAAGGACGCTTTAAATCGGTGGCAGTCGAACTGGGCCGCAGTGATAGCCATAACGCCGTTATTTTAGCGGGCGTTAAAGCCGATGATGAAGTGGTGACGTCAGCGCAATTCTTGTTAGATTCAGAATCCAGCAAAAGCTCTGATTTTAAGCGCATGCAAACACCAGAAGCTACCACTAGCGTGTGGGGCAAAGGAGTCGTTAATAGTGTAATGGCAGATCGCCGTATGGTGAATATCAGCCATGACCCTATTGAAGAGCTCGATTGGCCTAGTATGAAAATGGACTTTACGGTTGCCGATAGCGTTGATTTTCAAGCGCTGCAAGCTGGGCAAACACTGCATTTTGAGTTGACTAAAAAAGCCGATAGCAGTTATATGATTAGCGGCATTCATATTATGGATTCCACCCATATGATGAGCGAAGCGCAAAATATGGCGACCGTAACCGGTACTATCAACAGCATTAATAAAGCCCAGCGCACTGCCAATATTAGCCGTGGTGCAATTGAGAAATGGCACCGAGATCCGGCCACTATGGACTTTATGTTTGCTGAACATATTGATTTAAGTAGCCTTGAGCCGAAGCAACAGCTGACATTTACTTTTAGTGTGCAAGATGGTGAGTTCGTGATCCAGCGTATCGATACTGAATCAAGCATGCGAACTAGTGACAATAGCGCCATGTCATCGCATGACGGACATTAGGAGGCTTTATGATAGCAGCAGTTATTCGTTGGTCCGTTACCAATCGCTTTTTTGTATTATTGCTAACAGCAATACTCATTGGCAGTGGTTTATTTGCGGTAAAAAATACCCCAGTTGATGCCTTACCTGATTTATCCGATGTGCAGGTGATTGTAAAAACCTCATACCCAGGGCAAGCGCCACAGGTGGTGCAAGATCAGGTTACTTTCCCACTTACCACCGCGATGCTCTCAGTACCCGGGGCGCAAACAGTACGTGGTTTTTCATTTTTTGGTGATTCCTACGTATATGTCATCTTTGATGAAAACACCGATCTTTACTGGGCTAGAAGTCGAGTGCAAGAGTATTTAAGTCAAGTAGCAAGCCGCTTGCCCGACAGCGCAACCGCAGAGCTGGGCCCAGATGCTACCGGTGTAGGTTGGATTTATTTATACGCGCTGGTGGATAAAACCAATCAGCACGACATTAGCCAGTTACGCAGCTTGCAAGATTGGTTTTTAAAGTTTGAATTGCAAACCGTACCAGGGGTGTCAGAAGTGGCCTCAGTGGGCGGTATGGTGAAGCAATATCAAGTCAATGTAGAGCCAGATAAACTGCGTGCTTATGGTATACCACTGAGTTTAATTCAAACCGCAATTAAGCAAGGTAACCAAGAAATGGGCGCTTCGGTGGTGGAAATGGCCGAAGCCGAATACATGGTAACCAGCACCGGTTATATAAAAAGCGTCGCTGATTTAGAGGCAATTCCACTTGGGGTGAATGCCAACGGCACACCGCTGCAATTACGCGATGTAGCCGATATTCGCCTTGGGCCACAAATGCGCCGTGGCATTGCTGAGCTAAACGGCGAGGGCGAAGTAGCTGGTGGCGTAGTGGTGATGCGCTATGGCGAAAACGCACAAAAAACCATAGAGCTGGTGAAAGCAAAACTTGAATCACTCAGCAAAGGCTTACCCGATGGGGTAGAAATTGTGCCTGTGTATGACCGCTCTAATCTGATCAAAAATGCAGTGGATAACCTCACCAGCAAACTATTTGAAGAGCTAGTGGTAGTGGCGCTTATCTGCATCGTATTTTTGTTCCATGTACGCTCGTCCTTGGTGGCAATTATCACTTTACCGCTGGGAATATTAACGGCATTTATCATCATGTATTGGCAAGGCATAAACGCCAATATAATGTCGCTCGGTGGTATTGCTATCGCCATTGGCGCGATGACCGACGGCGCGATTGTAATGATCGAAAACATGCATAAACACATGGAAAAAATGCCACTAACCGATGAAAACCGCTGGCAAGTTGTCACCGATGCTGCCAGTGAAGTCGGTCCAGCGCTGTTTTTTAGCTTAATGATTATTACCGTGAGCTTTATGCCAGTGTTTATTTTAGAAGCCCAAGAAGGCCGGATGTTTGCTCCGTTAGCGTACACTAAAACCTATGCCATGGCCGCATCTGCGGGCTTGGCAATCACTTTAGTACCGGTATTAATGGGTTACTTTATACGCGGCAAAGTTATTTCTGAGCAAAACAACCCAGTAAACCGCTTGCTAGTGAATGCTTACAAGCCGCTGCTGAACACGGTTTTGCGGTTCCCTAAAATGACTTTAGTACTGGCTGTGGTGGTCGCTGTTATTGGCTTTTATCCGGTCAATAAAATTGGCAGTGAGTTTATTCCACCGCTGGATGAAGGCGATTTAATGTATATGCCGACGACTTATCCTGGTTTATCTATTGGGAAAGCGCGCGAGATTTTACAACAAACCGATAAGCTCATCGCCACAGTGCCAGAGGTGTTAACCGTGTTTGGTAAAGTCGGCCGGGCAGAAACAGCAACCGATCCTGCGCCACTGACCATGATCGAAACCTTTATTCAGCTCAAGCCAAAAGATCAATGGCGTGAAGGCATGACCTTAGACAAGTTGAAAAAAGAACTCGACGGCTTAGTGAAGTTTCCAGGCCTGACTAATGCATGGGTGATGCCGATCAAAACTCGTATTGATATGCTGGCAACTGGGATTAAAACCCCTGTGGGCATTAAAGTTGCGGGACCAAATTTGAGCGAGATTCAAAAAATTGGCCAGCAGATTGAAGTGTTACTTAAAGATGTACCCGGCACGGCTTCCGTTTACTCTGAGCGAGTAGCGGGTGGGCGTTATATAAAGGTCGATATCAACCGTGAAAAAGCCGCCCGTTACAGCTTAAATATTGCCGATGTGCAGCAAGTGGTTGCCACCGCAATTGGCGGCATGAATGTAACCGAAACGGTCGAAGGGCAAGAGCGTTACCCGGTAAACTTACGTTATCCGCAAGACTACCGGGATTCCCCCGAAGAACTGATGCTATTGCCAATAGTCACCCCTGCAGGGCAACGCATTGCTCTTGCCGATGTGGCTGACGTATTTATTGAAGATGGTCCGCCGGGCATAAAAAGCGAAAATGCCCGCTTAAACGGCTGGAGCTTTATTGATATTGATGGCATTGATATTGGTAGTTATGTCGACAATGCGCGCAAAGTGCTTGACGAAAAACTAGTGCTACCAGCAGGTTATTCAATAACCTGGGCAGGGCAATATGAATACATGGAGCGCGCCAAAGAAAAGCTCGCCTATGTATTACCACTGACCTTAGCGATTATAATTGTGTTGTTGTACCTCAACTTTAGAAGCTTTGTAGAAGTGGCAATTATAATAGCAACCTTACCGCTGGCGATGATCGGAGGCATCTGGTTAATGTACTTAGAGGGCTTTAACTTCTCAGTCGCCGTGGGGGTGGGCTTTATTGCCCTTGCCGGGGTCGCGGTGGAAATTGGCGTGATTATGCTGGTGTACTTAAATCAAGCCTACCAAGAAAAGTGTGCTCAAGCCAAGCTAGCAGGTACAACGCTTAGTTTTGCGGAGCTTAAACAAGCCATAGTCGAAGGCGCAGGCCTGCGAGTACGCCCAGTGATGATGACAGTCGCCACTATTATAATCGGTTTGCTCCCCGTACTTTACGGCACAGGCACCGGCAGTGAAGTAATGAGCCGCATTGCCGCTCCTATGGTCGGCGGCATGTTCAGCGCGATTGTATTAACATTGTTGGTACTGCCAGCCGTATATTTGTTATGGCGAAAGCGGGGCCTAAATTCGTAAGTTGAATTAAAAATACAGAGCCCATCAAACTTTGTTTGACCAGAGTCGCAGAACCTCGTAAAACGGGTACTGCGACGATTCAATGTTGATATACTTTTGAAAGTAATCGATAGGTAATGTGTAGATTTGCTTGTTTAAAAATCAAATCTAACGCCAGCTTGTAATTGAGACATGTCTTTGCCGGAGCTAGTAGTAGGTTTGCGTTGTTCATCGTTACTTAAGTCTTCGTATGCTACCCAAGCCCTTAAAGCTTTACTCAAATAACGTATATATTCGATTTTAACGGAATCTACATCACCTGATATATCACAACTGTCTATAGCATAACGAGTATGGATTTTATTTTTACCGAATAGGTAACTGGCATATAAACCACTACTTGTTCTATCTTCAGAGCTACATGCGTTAATTGCATTCTTATTACCCTCTACATCAGCATCTTTCAATCGAACCGTTCCAGTACTACTTCCCCCATAAATATCGTAGATGTTGGTTGCTTTATGTACAAAAGCTGACAATGTCACAGCATCATTAACATCCCACCAACCACGCAACCCATATAGGTTACCTTTATTATCGCCTTGGTTATCTTTAGACCAAGCCGCTTGCACTTTATAAGGTCCAGACTTATATTCTCCACCTAATTGCATTTGATCAACAGAGCTTCCATCTTGCCCTTTAAATTGTAACCCAGCACCAAAGTTCCAATTACCTTGTTTATAAAAATACTGTAGTAAATCATCGTCTCGTACATTACCTTGTCGAATAGTATCTATACCATCTGAAAAATAAGCGCTTCTAACATAGGTATTCCATAATAAAGTTTGAGACCCGAAATAAACTTCACCAAAATCACCTTTCAAACCAACGTAGGCTTGACGAAGAGTCGGGCCATTATTTTGAGTTAAATCAACTGCATTCTCTTCTCTCAGGCCATATTCAACTCTCGTGACTGCTGTTAAATTGTCATCTATTTTGATACTCGCTTTAGCACCTATACGACTCAAAAAGTCGCGGCCATTAGCCCCATCATCAGATGTACCTGCGTCAATATTATCTACACCTAAACGTATAGAAGCATAAAAATCTATATCCTTGATACTTGGCTCAGCTGCTTTTACATTACTAGTAATAGTAAGAAAAGACGTTAGAATAACCCCTACAAAAAGTGGACTAAGTTCTGATTTCATATAAACCTCTAATTATTTTTGTTACTAAATTTGTTTTTATTCAGTTGCTTATTAAAATTTAATTTTTAAGCATTCAAAATTAAGTTTATTTTACTGATAATCTAAAGGTTCACTTCACAGTCTAAACTTACTCACTTCATTGTTAATCTGTCTTCCTAAGTCGTGTAATTTTTGAGCTTGTTCAGCAGCTAATTGGCTTGCTTCAAACATTTCATCACCGACCCCTCGGATTGTCTCAGTATTGCGACTGATTTCTAAGGTGACAGCTGATTGCTCTTCAGCGGCGGTGGCAATTTGTGCTGCCATGTCATTTATCACACTAACCGATTCTAATATTTTACCGAGACTTTGATTCGCTTTTTGAGCATCTTCAACACTTTGGTTGGCCATTCCTTTACCTTTATCAGTCGCATCTACCGCTTTTAGTGCTGCGCTTTGTAGTGACTCAATCATGCCTTGGATTTCTTGAGTCGAAGTATAAGTTCGTTGTGATAAAACCCTTACTTCATCGGCAACTACAGCAAAGCCACGCCCTTGCTCCCCAGCTCTTGCTGCTTCAATTGCTGCATTTAATGCCAGTAAATTTGTTTGCTCTGAAATACCGCTGATAGTAGATAAAATTGATGTTATTTCTTGCGCGTGTTTATTCAAATCACGAATAATTTCGCTCGCTTTTTCGACCTCATCAGCTAGGACTTTTGTAGATTTTTGACTTTGCTCAACGCCAAAACGGCCTTGCTCTGTAACGCTTACGCAGTTTTGTGATGATTGTGCAGTTTGTTCTGCATTAGCAGCGATTTCTTTTGTTGCCGCAGCCATTTCAGTTACCGCAGTTGCAACCATATGAATTTCACTTTGATGACGCTGTAATCTATCGTTTTGCTTATTTGTTGCTGTAGATACATCACCAGCTTCACTTAGCAATATTGTTGATGCGTCACTCAGTCGACTTATAATGCCATGTAATTGTTCAACAAAACGGTTAAAGCTCGATGCAAGTTGGCCTATTTCATCGCCACTATTCACTTCTAACCTAACTGTCAAATCGCCATTACCATTAGCAATAGCATCTAAATTTTGAGTGATAGAACTTAAGTTTTTGAGCATGATTTTTAACAAAAATGAGATGATAAACAGTACAAATATTAACATTGCAGTGCTGATGATCACTTGAGTAATAAGCTGGCTTCGTACAGGTGCAAATAAAGTATCTTTGTCCATTACTAAAATAATTGACCAGCTGGAGTTAGGAATAGCCTGTGCAAAAATAAGTCGCTCGCGATTATCTAAGGTCATTTCTTCTAAAGTATGCTTAGTCACTAGCTTTTCTAACAACTGACCCGTAAAGCTTTTATCGAGATCTGATGCTTTAGTACTTTGTTTTTTTGTATCAGGATGAGCAACAACTTGATCGCTTTTGTCAACAATGATGGCATATCCATCGCCAGGTACATCGAGAGCATTTATATATTTAGTTAATTGAGCTAAAGTTAAATTAGCGCCAACTGCACCAACTATCTCACCTTCCTTTCTCACTGGCTCTGAAAGAGTAACCACATATTCTTGGGTGCTTGCAGAAACAAAAGGAGCAGCTAAAAAACTACCATTTTCTTCTAATGCACCTTTGTACCAACTCCGTACTCTGGGATCATAATTTGGTGGATTAAGGTTAGGGTCGTTACGGTACATTTCTCCTTGTTCATTACCATAGTAAACAAGCGAAAAACCTAAACTTTCTTTTACTTGGTCAAGCAAAATATAAGGTTTTACTTCAGGATGGTCAGCAATAACTTTAGACAGTTTAATAACAGCCTGACGCCTGTCATACATCCAATCACCAACCCCATTTGTAAATACATCTGAGACTAAATTTATTTCTTCTCGTAATGCGGAATCTATATTTTTTTGTAATGCATTTAAGCTCTGTATTAGCATCGCTATAAAAAATATAAAAAAGCAAAAAAAAGTAATAATTAATATTTTTTTTCGAAGGGAATACTTATCCATAAAGCGTTAACCACCAATAAAAAGAGCATATGCTCAAGCTGAAATAATTTACTGTTTTCATCAATCAACAAATGAATATTAGTAAACATTAGAAATTACACCAGCATAGCGATGTAAAATTTATTTATGATTCCCAGCTAAGGGTTGTAGAGATTTCACATTGTCAGCTAAGTTATCAGCAAACTTGGGATGTCATGTTTTGCATTTACTTATGCTTTAAGATGAAACGCTACTTGGCTACTAAGGTTAGAATTTGCGAGTGTTTTATGTCACATCAATTAGTCATAATTTAAATATGAGCCACCGTTTTTGTACCACCACTCTATAAAAATTACCCTATGACTTGTAACTTATACGAGTTTGGGTGATTTACTTTCAATATCTCTCTGTTTTAATTTAACTTTTTATTGGCACGTTTTACGCAAGAGTATGGTTACTAGGGTTAATTAAGGAACGCACATGCAAGTTAAAACAATACAAGAAGTGTACGACTGGACTGTACTATTTCATACCCAAATGGCGGCAAATTTTTTTAGTCTCAGAGACGATTTAGCAGAGCATAACCAAATGCTGGCAGACTATTTTGTTAAGTACGAAAAAAAGTTGGCTGAGGATTTAGTTGGTTTTAAAGCCATCACGGAGATCAATACCTTAGATACTTATTGTTACGAGTACTTTGCTGAAAACTCTGAACTGATTAATTTTACAGATTTAAACCGTGATACGCGTGTTGATGAGCAAGCCATGCAAGGTTATATATCAGATCAGCATCAAAAGGTGATCAATCTTTATCAATACTTACTTAGTCGTGCAGAAACGCCAACAGGTAAAGAGAAACTATCTCAATTGCTGGAGCTTGAACATCAAGGATTAAAGCAAATGATGCAAAGTACTAATCGCCATATGGATATGTAATAGAAGATCTAATTTGGGTAGCGCATGCTATCCAAATTCAGCCATGTCTGTAAATCACACAAAGTCGATTAAAAAGCCTACTTTCTTCAAATATTTTTGCTCTTGTTGTAAATCAGCATGAAGCAAGGTTTGTTCATTGAGCCAATCCGCTGGGAACTGCAATAGCATACTATTGCCTTTTACTGATACTGCTAACTCTTGATGTTGATCGTTAAGGCGTTTTTGATTTAATAATATAGCTAGTCTGAGTAATACAATTAATTGTAATATTTGAAAGTGCGGCACCGAGAGTAAAGTTGGAAATTCTTCTAAACGAATTTTTTTACGGTAAAACCGTATCATACAGCTTAATAATGTTTGCTGTTGTTGAGTAAATCCTGGCAGCTGACTATTTTCAACAACATAAGCACTATGTTTGTGTAAGCCTGATGAGTTAATACCTAAACCCACTTCGTGTAATTGCGCTGCCCACACTAATAATTGATGATTATCTAATGAGTCGAGCTGCCATTCTTTTTGTACTTGTAGGAATAACCAATCGGCAGTATTTGCAACACGTTGTGCATGTACTTTATCTATTGTGTTTCTTTCGCTTAAATTAGCTATGGTATTGGTGCGTATATCTTTAAGCGCTAACTTTTGCTGCATTTCATGCAGTAAACCTTCACGTAGTGAAAAGTCGCTGTAATCCATTTCGGTAATATTAAACAGCTGAAAAATCGCGAGTAAAATAGTTAAGCCACCGCAAATACTTACTTGACGCTCCGGGCTTAAACCTTCAATAAGTAAGTTATCGATAGTTTTAGCGGCTATAAACTGAGTTTTAAGTTCGAGCAATCGCTCCAGTGTGATATTTTTTTGTTCAGGGTCATTAGCGTTGATCATGGCTAATATTGATTTAATGGTGCCTGACGTCCCCACTACCGATTGCCAGCCTGCACTAATGTAATTGGCAAAAATAACCTCAAGTTCTTGCTCTGCTTTTATTTGTGCTTTGCTAAAGCGTTTATCATTAATAATACCATCGGCAAAAAATTGCTTGGTATAGCTTACGCAGCCCATATTGCGACTTGAGAGCAGCTTATGTTTAAAATGCTTGCCAATAATTAGCTCGGTACTACCGCCGCCAATATCAATAACTAAACGGTTTTCATCGTGATGAACATAATGAGCTACACCTTGATAGATTAAGCGCGCTTCTTCTTGACCTGAGATCACATCAATATGATAAGGAAAAACTCTATTTGCCTGAGTTAAAAATGAATTAATATTTTTAGCTCGTCGTAATGTATAAGTTGCAGCAATTTTTACATTGCTCGCAGGGAAGTCTTGTAGCGTAGTAGCAAACTGCTTTAATATCGTTAATGCTCTATCTATGGCAGTTTGACTTAATTGATTTTTGTCGTCTAAGCCATCGGCTAAGTAAACGCGTTGTTTTTCTTTGTGGAGAATTTGCAAAGAGCCATCCACTTCTCTTGCGACCACTAAATGAAAGCTGTTTGACCCTAAGTCAACCGCAGCAATTGAGGGATAATCATTCATTATTGTAATTGCCTTCCCATTTTTTTAAGTGATCATAAATAGCTATTTGCGAACGTATTTTTTTACGATTTCCGCGTCTAACATAATGATTTTTCTGTTCGCTATCAATGATTCTCGCTTTGGTACGATCTTTAAATTGCAGTTCAAGTACGTCAACAATGAGTTGTTTTAGTTTTTCATCATAAATAGGCACGCCAACTTCAACTCGATGATCAAGATTACGTGTCATCCAATCTGCAGATGAAATATAGACTTTTTCATCCCCATTATTACCAAAGATCATAACTCGCGGGTGCTCTAAAAAGCGATCGACGATACTAATTACCCGAATGTTGTCGCTAAAATTATTGAGTCCTGGCACTAAGGAACACATACCACGGACAATAATGCGAATTTTAACACCGCTACGAGCGGCCAAGTACAAACAATCAACCAGTTCTTTATCTACTAAGTTATTTATTTTTAATGTTATTTTACCGGTGTGACCATTTTCAACATGGGTTATTTCTTGGTGAATTAAACCAAGCAACAGCTGTCGAGCGTTCACTGGCGAAATCATCAAATGTTCGAACATAAACGGTTTATAACTGCTTTCAATAAACTTAAATACGCTATCACTTTCGTCACAAATACCTTGATGTTTAGTAAATAAACTAAAGTCTGTATAGATTTTGGCGGTTTTTTCGTGAAAATTACCAGTGCCAATGTGCGCGTACTTTACTATTTGACCTTTTTCACGACGATGAATAATACATAACTTACTGTGTACTTTGAGAGCTGGTATACCAAAAATAACTTTAATACCTGCGCCACTGAGTACTTTTGCCCACTCAATATTATTTTGTTCATCAAAGCGTGCTTTTAGCTCCACCATAACGGTGACTTTTTTGCCATTTTTTGCCGCGTTGATCAGTGATGAAATTAATCGAGATTTACTCGCAACACGATAAATGTTTACTTTAATTTGTGTTACTCGAGGGTCAAATGCTGCTTGGCGAACATATTCCAGTAGATGATTAAATGTATGATATGGATAATAAAGTAGAATATCTTGCTGACTAATTGCAGCAAACACACTGGCATGATTATTAAATGCTGTGCTTTGCAAAGCCGGTAATGATTTGTTTTCTAAATATTGCCGACCAACATTGGGAAAACCAATAAAGTCTCTAAAGTTACGATAGCGACCACCGGGGATCAACGCATCGTGATGAGTAACACCTAAGCGTTTTTTCATTACTTTGAGCATTGGCTCGGGCATCGCTTGGTCGTATACTAAGCGCACCGGCTCGGCATAAATACGCTGTTTTAGGCCCTTAGACATCTTATCTAAAATGCCTTCTTCTAGTTCGTCATCTAGGTTGTATTCTGCATCACGGGTCAGCTTGATTGCGTAGCCTTGGATCTCAGTAAAACTAAAAAAACTGCTAAATACGTCACTTAAAAAAAACAAAATAATGTCATCTAACATCACAATAGTTTTATGACGACGGGTTTTTTCGGGTGGTAAAATTACAAAGCGTGGTACGCGATCGGTAGGGACTTCTAACATCGCATAATGACTTTTGTCGTTAAACATTTCGACAAACAAGTACGTCATTGTATCGTTAATATGATCTGAGAAGTCTTTATTTTCATCCAGCATTATTGGCGATATATGCTGTAATACATTGTCGTGAAAAAATATTTTTAGCCAGTTAATATGAAATTCACTAAGCTGCTCGGGACGGTCAACATGAATGTTGTGGGTATTTAAATCATGGAGAATTTGCTGATGAATAACGTTAAATTTTTTACCAAGCTGCAAAACCTTTTGCTGAATTTGGGTCAGTAAAATTTCATCTTCATCAAAATTAGTATCTGGTAGTTTATTTAATAGAATGCGTCGTTTTACATCGGCAACCCGAACTCTGAAGAATTCATCTAAATTGTTTGAGAAGATCCCCAAAAAACGAATACGTTCAATAATCGGGTTATTTTTATCTTTAGCTTCTTGTAAAACACGATCGTTAAAAGACAGCCAACTTAACTCTGGGGCAAAATAATTAATCGTTTGAGACACATCAGCGCAGGCGTTCATATTCTATTCCTTGGATAGCAACTGAACAAAATATAGAACACTTAGATGACATAAAAATGACAAAAATGTCACTTTTGTGACATGTTTGTCTTGCTATAGAAGATGGCTGTGAGGTGTGACTTAAGCGTCTTCAATATCAACAATTAAGTCGGATGTAATTGCTTCGAGTGCAGCAACAACTTCGTCTTTATTCATGCCCGTTGGCAAAGCAACTGTTGCAACGGCGCTGAAAATTGGTACCCCCCAGTTTGGTGCGCTCTGCTGCTTAGAGTTTAGGTGGGTAATATTTGCTCCCTTGTGACGCAATACTCCGGCTAGTTCCTGGATAATACCTGGTCGATCATTGCCAGTTATTACAAAATTAAGCTGTTCAGCAGGTGTGTCTGGTAATTCATGCGCGCCTGTTTCAATCCGTACTTCTAATTGTGGTAAGCCATGCAATGCATCTTGTAATTCTTGCAGATGCTCTGCTGGCACTGCTACTTCAATGATGCCAGCAAAGTGACCGGCTAAATGGCTTAAGTTACTGGTTAACCAGTTACCATTATGATTTAAAATTGCAGATGAGATGTCTTCTACAAGTCCCGGACGATCTTGTCCCAAAATAGTTATAACCAATTGCTTCATATAGATAATTCCTAAAGAGTGCCGTAATTAAATAATAAATGCCCAGGCATGAAATTATTGAATGATTAAAAAGAACCGGATTGAGTATTGACTCAGTCCCCAAATTTGTCCAATTTTTTTGCCAATAGTTCAATTTAAAAACAGTAAAATAGTGTGAGTTTACAGTCTGAATTATCTAAACTTTTGTTTATCAATAATAAAGCAATAAGTTGAAAGTTTTTCAAGTTATTGAATATAAACATTGTTTGTTTTGTTATGATGAATACCACAACAAAGTCTTAGCAATTATGACGTTTGTAACAATACTGTCATCTTGGTGAAATATAATCTATCCAACGTTAAGATTTATAGGTGTTTTGATGACTTCCAATCCGAATAAACCGTCTTTTAATACGGATAGAAGCCGTCTATTTAAAGATCGGTTTGCCAAATTTAGCATTACCGCTGGCGGTATTATGGTATTAATAGCTTTGCTATTGATATTCTTCTATTTATTGTATGTTGTGCAACCTATTTTTGAATCAGCGAAGGTAGAAACGCGCGATAGCTTTGCGCTTAGTAATGCTGAACAAATTGTTGGCCTAGGTGTTGAAGAGCAAACAGAAATTGCTTTTTTACTGAGCAAACAAGGTAAGGTTGATTATTACAGTGTTGAGAAAAAGGGCTTTGGTAAAAAGCTTGCTAGCTTGGTTGTGCCACTTGACAGCGAAGTGAGTAGTTTTGCATCCAGCGCGCCATTTCAAGGACATTACGCATACGGACTAGAAAATGGTTCGGTGATGATAGTGTCACCTAAATTCTTAGTTACCTTTCCTAATAACGAACGTAAATTAACCCCGCGTTTGGGTTATCCACTTGGTGAAAAAACATTGCTGGTTGACGACAATGGTACTGCCATTAAACAATTTGCATTTAGCCATTATGAAGATAAAACCGCTGTTGTGGCACAAACGGCTGACAAACGCGTGATTTTTAGCAGCTTTGTTGCAGAAGAAAACATGTTCAGCGGTGAAGTTGAATGGGTTGTTGAACGCACTGAACTTGATGTTGAAGGGCGCGTAGACCAACTACTGATGTCGCCAGATACCACCCGTACTTTTGTGCGCTCAGCCAATCAAATTTATGTTTACGATACTCGCAATCCAAGCGAGGTTGAGCTGATCCAAATGCTAGCGGCGAATGAAGAAAATGCCAACTTGGTTTCGGCGCAATTATTAGCAGGTGCTAACTCGCTGATGCTAGCGAATGACAATGGTGAAGTTTCGCAGTGGTTTGAAATTAATACTGACGATGGCCGTGAATATCAGAAAATACGTGCGTTTGAAACCTCAAAGCAGCCTAAGCTAGATATATTCACTGAGTTTTATCGCCGTACGTTCTTTACCACCAGTTCTAATGGTGAGTTAGGCGTGTATTACACCACCAGTGAAGCAAAACTATGGCAAGGTAAAATCAGTGAAGGTCCGATTGAAAACTTTGCTATTGCACCACGCTCAAATGCGGCACTTATTCTAGCTGATGACAAATTAACCGTGGTTGAAATTCACAATGAACACCCTGAGGTGACTTGGTCAGCCTTGTGGCAAGAAGTGTGGTATGAGGGTTATCCAGAGCCGGGTTATATTTGGCAATCAACGTCTGCCGGTGATGACTTTGAAGCTAAGTTTTCTTTAGTGCCAATTTCATTTGGTACTATAAAAGCTGCTTTATATGCGATGCTATTTGCAGTGCCGATTGCGCTCTCTGCAGCAATTTACACCGCTTATTTTATGTCAGGTCCATTACGTAAAGTAGTCAAACCAACAGTTGAAATTATGGAAGCATTACCAACCGTAATTTTAGGATTTTTAGCAGGCTTATGGCTTGCGCCGTTGATAGAAGAGCATTTACCTGCGATTGTTGGCTTGCTGTTTATGCTGCCGCTGGGGATTTTAGCGACCGCATTTGCGTGGACTAAATTACCAGAAAGCTTTCGTCACCGAGTTCCTGAAGGGGCCCACTCAATCTTACTAATACCAGTATTGTTACTGATTGGTTGGTTAGCCTTTGCGATGAGCGGGGTGGTTGAGTTGTGGATGTTTGACGGTAATGTTCGCCAGTATTTGACTAACGAATTGGGTCTGACTTTCGATCAACGTAATTCACTGGTAGTCGGTATTGCGATGGGTTTTGCGGTTATTCCGACTATTTTCTCTATCGCAGAAGATGCTGTATTTAGTGTGCCTAAGCATTTATCAAACGGTTCATTGGCGCTAGGCGCAACACAATGGCAAACCTTGGTTAGTGTGGTGTTATTAACCGCCAGCCCTGGTATTTTCTCTGCTGTGATGATGGGCTTAGGCCGCGCCGTAGGTGAAACGATGATTGTACTAATGGCAACAGGTAATACGCCAATAATGGATTGGAGCATTTTCCAAGGTATGCGTACCTTAGCCGCTAATATCGCAGTAGAAATGCCAGAATCGGAAGTGGGTAGTTCACACTATCGGATCTTATTCTTAGCCGCTTTTGTATTGTTCATATTCACCTTTATTTTCAACACAATTGCTGAGTTTGTGCGTCAGCAGTTGCGTGATAAATACAGCTCGATGTAAGTGGGAGACACGACATGTTAAAGCAGTGGTTTAAGTCAGGTTCTCCTTGGATATGGATGACAGGTGGTGCAGTAAGTATCAGTTTGATTTCTGTCTTAGGGTTATTAGCAATGATTGCTTGGAAAGGGTTAAGCTTTTTCTGGCCATCACAAGTAGTGCAATTAGAGCTACAGGGCTCGGTTGCGCAGCAAACTGTAATTGGTGAAATATACGACCGTGAAATGGTGCCTAAATCGCGCCTTGAGGCAACCGGTGTTGATTTATCTGGTTATGATAAAGAGCAACTAGAGCGTTATTTAATTAAAACCGGTAACCGTGAATACGTTGATTTAGATTTTCGTTGGGTAATAGAAACTGACATAAAATCAAATACCATGCCTGCGGCTATAGCGGTGTTTGAACGCAGTAAAAACGGTAATTTTTATGGCTACGTCGAACAAGTAATAAAAGACGGCCAAGTGATCACCGATAATAAAACTGAAGTATTAGAAGAATTAGTTGAACGTGCCGTTGAGCTTAATGAGCAAGCGCTTGATTTGCAAAACGGTGACATTGGTCATATTAACTATCAATTAGAGCGTTTACGTTTACAAGAGAAGTCGTATTTACTCGATGATGCACTGACCGATGAACGAGTGGCTGAGCTTGCGCAACAGCGTGCTGATCTAAGAGCCGAGTATGGCGTACTTGAAAAGCAATTGTTTGCACTGCGCAAACAAGCTAAGCGTGATCAGGTAACCGTAAAAGATATGCGCGGTGAAATTGTTACTTTGCCTTTATATCAGGTTTTGGATTTTTGGTTTCCTAATGACATGAGCTTTGTTGCAAAGCTAGGTCACTACTTTGTACAACTAGGTAAATTTGTTTCAGATGATCCGCGTGAAGCTAATACTGAAGGTGGTGTATTCCCGGCAATCTTTGGTACTGTTTTTATGGTAATGTTGATGGCTGTAATTGTAACGCCGTTTGGGGTTGTAGCAGCTATATACTTACATGAATATGCGGCTAAAAATGCGGTTACCAAGATGATCCGTATCGCGGTCATTAACTTGGCTGGTGTTCCTTCAATTGTTTACGGTGTATTCGGTTTAGGATTCTTTGTTTATGTATTAGGTGGCAGTTTGGATCAATTGTTTTATCCAGAAGCCTCACCTAGTCCAGTATTTGGTACTCCAGGGGTACTTTGGTCTGCCTTAACGCTTGCTATTTTAACGCTGCCTGTGGTGATTGTATCAACCGAAGAAGGCTTATCACGTATCCCAAGTACGGTTCGTCATGGCTCTTTAGCACTGGGCGCAACGCAAGCTGAAACGTTATGGCGTATTATCGTGCCAATGGCTAGTCCTGCGATTATGACCGGTTTAATATTAGCGGTGGCGCGTGCTGCCGGCGAAGTTGCACCATTGATGCTAGTGGGTGTGGTGAAAATGGCACCGACATTACCGCTTGATGGTAACTTCCCGTATTTTCATCTAGATCGAAAGTTCATGCATTTAGGTTTTCATATATACGATGTTGGCTTCCAAAGCCCAAATGTTGAAGCGGCACGTCCGCTAGTGTATGCCACCGCATTCTTATTGGTATCAGTAATTATTACACTGAATATCACCGCGATAGGCATACGTAACCATTTACGTGAAAAATTTAGATCGCTTGATCAATAATTAGTAAAGATTCTATAGGTAACAAACATGATTACAGTCGCTCCACAAGTAAACCAATCAAGCACGAGTTTGAAATTGGACTTAGACAATTTAAGCACCGAGCAAACGGCACTCGAGATCAAAAACTTAGATCTTTACTATGGTGAAAAACAAGCGCTTAGCTCAGTGAATATGAATATTCCAAAAGGCCAAGTAACCGCATTTATCGGACCATCAGGGTGTGGTAAATCTACGTTATTGCGCTGTATTAACCGTATGAATGATCTGGTTGATATTTGCCGTATTGAAGGTGAAATTTTACTACACGGACAAAACATCTATGACAAAAAGGTAGATGTTGCAGCGCTGCGTCGCAATGTTGG
Organism: Pseudoalteromonas sp. SG44-1; assembly: GCF_014164315.1. Classification (NCBI taxonomy): domain Bacteria; kingdom Pseudomonadati; phylum Pseudomonadota; class Gammaproteobacteria; order Alteromonadales; family Pseudoalteromonadaceae; genus Pseudoalteromonas; species Pseudoalteromonas sp. SG44-1. The sequence goes on along the minus strand of NZ_JACJEW010000039.1, from coordinate 21,709 downwards.
TATGGTATTCCAGCGTCCGAACCCGTTTCCTAAATCAATCTACGAAAATGTGGTTTATGGCCTACGCTTACAAGGTATCAAAGAAAAACGTAAATTAGACGAGGTGGTTGAACAGTCACTGCGAGGCGCGGCACTGTGGGATGAAGTAAAAGATCGGCTTCACGATAGTGCATTTGGTTTGTCAGGTGGTCAGCAGCAACGTTTAGTGATTGCACGCTCTATCGCCATTGAGCCTGAAGTATTATTACTCGATGAGCCAACATCAGCATTGGATCCTATTTCAACACTGGTAATTGAAGAGCTTATCAACGATTTAAAAAATAAGTTTACCGTTGTTATCGTAACCCACAACATGCAACAAGCAGCGCGGGTTTCTGATCAAACGGCCTTTATGTACATGGGTGAATTAATAGAGTACTCAGATACCAATACGTTATTTACTACCCCAACGAAAAAGAAAACGGAAGATTATATCACCGGTCGTTACGGCTAGGCTGAGTCAAACTGTTTTTGGGTGACGTTAGCGATTTTGATAAGAAGGTAAACAATGGAACACAATATTAATAAGCATATTTCTGGCCGCTTTAACCAAGAGCTAGAAAACGTTCGCAACCATGTATTAAGCATGGGTGGCTTAGTTGAGCAGCAACTTAATAGCGCGCTTGATGCGGTAAGTAATGGCGATGCTGAGTTAGCGCGTAAAGTGCGTGAAAACGACTATAAAGTAAACGCCATGGAAGTAAATATTGATGAGGAATGTACCCGTATCATTGCTCGTCGTCAGCCAGCTGCAAGTGATTTACGCTTAGTAGTCGCGATTGCTAAAACCATTGCCGATTTAGAGCGTATTGGCGATGAGGCTGAGCGTATTGCTAAAGTTGCGCTAGATTCATTTACTAAAGATCAGCAAGATTTATTAGTTAACATCGAAAATATGGGTCGCCAAGTTTCAAAAATGCTGCATGATGTATTAGATGCTTTTGCACGTATGGATGTACAAAAAGCATTTGAAGTACATAAAGAAGATGCCAAGGTTGACCGTGAGTATGAAGCAATTACTCGTCAAATTATGACCTATATGATGGAAGATCCACGTTCAATTCCAAAAATTATGGATTTAGTTTGGTCGGTACGTTCATTGGAACGAATTGGCGACCGTTGTCAAAACATCTCTGAATACATTATTTACTTTGTTAATGGCAAAGATATTCGTCATACATCTCAAGAGGATATAGAAAAATCGTTATAGATTTTTTGATACCGTCTTGTTTTATTAAAGCGGCCAATGGTCGCTTTTCATGTTTTCGTTATAATTATAATGCTGTAGCGGCAGCTGTGATGTAATAAAAGCATTCACAATCGCGGTGAATGCTGTAAAATTCACGCCGCAAAGCATACTAATTTGATTTAAGGGTCAGTTATGCCTACAAACGCATTTTTAGGGGTATTCGCAAAATCTCCTATAAAGCCAATGGAAGATCACATCAAGAAGGTACATCAAGCAAGTAAAGCTTTGATCCCTTTTTTCAATCATGTATTTAAAGAAGAGTGGCAACAAGCAGAAGAGATTCGCTTGAACATTCGTACTTTAGAACGTGAAGCCGACGACATGAAAAGAAATATACGTTTACAGTTACCGCGCGGTTTATTTATGCCGGTAGAGCGTACAGATCTGCTTGAACTCGTCACCCAGCAAGATAAAATTGCTAATAAAGCAAAAGACATTGCTGGTCGTGTAATTGGTCGTGAGATGACCATTCCAAAAGAAATTCAAGTTAACTTTTTAGCCTATGTAACTCGCTGTGTTGATGCAACTAAACAAGCATCAAACGCAATCAATGAGTTAGATGAGTTACTAGAAACTGGTTTTAAAGGTCGTGAAGTGACCTTAGTAGAAAAAATGCTCGTTGAATTGGATGCAATTGAACAAGACACGGATGATATGCAAATCATAATACGTCGCCAATTACGTGACGTCGAAGATGAACTCAATCCTGTAGATGTAATGTTTTTATATAAAATCATCGAATGGGTCGGCGAGCTTGCGGATATCGCAGAACGCGTTGGTTCGCGTCTTGAGCTGATGTTAGCTCGGTAATTTACACTCAGTTCAATAACGAAAGATTAGGGTTACACAATGGATATCATTGCATCTTATGGCACGGTATTAATTTTAATTGCCGCAGCAGTCGGTTTTTTTATGGCTTATGGTATTGGCGCGAATGACGTTGCTAATGCGATGGGCACATCGGTAGGTTCAAAAGCATTAACTATTAAACAAGCTATTTTTATAGCGATGATTTTTGAATTTGCAGGCGCCTACTTAGCTGGCGGCGAAGTAACATCGACAATTCGTAAAGGCATTATCGATTCTACGCCGTTTTTAGACCTGCCAGAACTTATGGTATTAGGGATGATCTCGGCATTATTTGCAGCGGGTAGTTGGTTGCTAATAGCTTCATTCTTAGGTTGGCCGGTATCAACCACGCATTCAATTATTGGTGCTATCATCGGATTTGCTTTAGTTGCAGTTGGCAGCGAAGCGATTCAATGGGACAAAGTTGCAGGTATTGTGGGGAGTTGGATTGTTACCCCGGCGATTTCAGGGTTTATTGCCTACTTAATATTTATGAGTGCGCAAAAGTTAATTTTTGACACCGAGGCACCACTTAATAATGCCAAACGCTATGTGCCTATTTACATGGGTTTAGCCGGTTTTATCATGTCTTTAGTAACCATCAAGAAAGGTTTAAAGCACATTGGTATTAATTTAGGTGCTGTTGAAGGTTATGCATTAGCAATCGGTATTGCTGTTATTGTTGGTATTATTGGTAAAATCGTTATTTCTCGGTTAAAGATTGATCCAAAAGCCGATAAGAAAATGCAATTTAATAACGTTGAGAAAGTGTTTGCTATCTTAATGGTATTAACCGCATGTTGTATGGCATTTGCTCATGGTTCTAATGACGTGGCTAACGCTATTGGTCCGTTGGCTGCAGTTGTAAACATTGTTGAAAATAACGGTGAGATAGCTAAGCAAGCGACAATCGCATGGTGGATTTTACCACTGGGTGGTTTCGGTATTGTTGCAGGCCTTGCAATTTTAGGCAAAAAAGTAATTAAAACGATTGGTGAAGGCATTACGCATTTAACACCAAGTCGTGGTTTTGCTGCTGAATTAGCTGCTGCTTCTACAGTTGTAATTGCATCGGGAACAGGCTTGCCAATTTCTACTACACAAACCTTAGTTGGCGCGGTATTAGGGGTAGGTATGGCACGTGGAATTGCTGCACTTAATATGGGTGTGATCAGAAACATTGTAGTTTCTTGGGTAATTACATTGCCAGTTGGCGCTGCCCTTGCTATTGTTATTTTCTACATACTGAGAACTGCCTTTGGAGTTTAAATCCAGCAGTCTTTAAGTATTACAGACTTTTAGCTTGAAAAGATCTCAACGCCCTTGGTGTTGGGGTCTTTTTATTTGTGGGTACAAAAAGTATGACGAACTTACCAAGTATTAAACAGCTGCAGTATTTATTGGCAGTTCATCAGCATCAACATTTTGGCCGCGCCGCAAGTGCGTGTTTTATTGGTCAATCAACACTCAGCAGTGCAATTCAAACCCTTGAAGAAACACTCGGTTGCCAACTCATAGAGCGTGAAAATCGTAGTTTGATGTTCACAGCCATCGGCGAAGAAGTGGTAGAGCGGGCACGCAAAATTATTGACGATACGCTAAGTGTTAGAGAGCTGACTAAAAGCCATTTAACACCGCTAAGCGGTACGCTCACCCTCGGAGTTATTCCAACGATTGCTAGTTTTATTGCGGCACCTCTCTACCACCTTTGTCAGCAACAGTTTGCCGATTTAGAGTTGGTACTGGTTGAAGACACCAGTGATAGCTTGTTAGATAAACTCGAGCATGGCCATATCGATATGGCGCTGTTGGCACTACCTTACGATACTGATAAATTTCATACTCAAGTACTCGCGCAAGATCACTTTTGCTTAGTACATCATAAAGACTATTTACCTGCTAAGAATATAGAAGATTTTAACTTGTTACCGGAAGCCAGCGTGTTCTTATTAGAGCGAGAACATTGTATGACAGGGCACGCATTAAGTGCTTGTCATTTAAATCGTTCAAGCTGTATCAATCCGTTTGAAGCGGCGAGCTTACACACCTTACTTAGCATGGTTGAGCACCAGTTCGGTGTGACTTTCTTACCGCAAATGGCGATTAACGCGGGTATTTTAGCGAACAAAAATATGCTTGCCACTCCTTCACAAAGTGACGCATACCGCGATATTGGCATTCTGTGGCGCAAAACAACCGGTCGTATTCGAGATTTTCGTTTATTTAGCCAAATGCTAGAAAGCTTTTTAAAGCAACAATGCCGTTTAATGACGGATGAATAGCTCATTTAGGTGAGCTTTTTTATTTATTTTCATTTATTTTTATCTTTTCCAAACTATCTGCTTCACTCTATCGACTAACCTCATAAGTAAAATAACTAAGCATCGAGAATCGTGTTTTTTCAATCAATAGAAACATTAATCGCCAAAGCACAACAAGGAAATAAGCGCGCCTGGCTTAAGCTGGTTAAGCAGCATGAAAGCCAAGTTTATAACTATTGTTTGCGGATGCTAAGTAACCCAGATGATGCCATGGACTTAATGCAAGAGGTGTTTATTTCGGTGTATAAAAGTCTGCCGAACTTTCGTGGTGAGTCGAGTTTTAATACTTGGGTATTTCAAATTGTGCATCGGCGTAGCGTTGAATACTACCGCCGTCGCAAGCATTATCAGAGCTTAGATGATGTGCCAGAACAGGCCTGTGAACACAGTGAATTAGAAGGCAATAGTGTAGCTCAGGCCCAGCATCAGCAATTAAAAAGTATGTTGAATAAGTTACCGTGGGAGCAGCGTTTAGTGGTGGAGTTGAAATTTTTCCAGCATTGCACCTTTGAAGAGATTGCTGAGCAATTAGATATTTCAACTAATACTGCTAAGTCGCGGTTATACAGTGCATTAGGAAAATTAAAAGTTCATTTGGAGGCCGTAGATGGCTAGTTTAGAGTCGCTTTTTGAGCAATGGTTAGATGGTAAAGTTTTGAGCGATAAACAATTGCAGCAGCTCGAAAATGCTCCCGAATATGCAGCGTTGATGAGCCAAGCGCAAGTATGGCAACAGCATAGCCGTGACTATAAGGCTGTACCTGTACCAATCTGGGATCGCCAATCAACAATATCGCAGTTCTCTGCTGTGCGTGTGTTTAGCGTCGCTGGAGCGTGGGCTGTTGCAGCATCAGTATTGGTTTGTTCGTTAATCTTTTTAGTTATACCGCAATCAGATACGCAGGGGTTACTTGCACAAGTAACGAAACAAACACATTTATTGCAGTCTCAACAAAAGCAAATTGACCAAATGCAAAAAATTATTACTGCGCAAAATCAATTGCAGCTACAGCAGATGTATCAATTAGCAAAAGAGGCCATTGCAACAGGACGAGTTGAACGCCAAGAAGATATTGCCAGTTTAATCACTTACATCAAAACCCAGCGAGCTCAAGATCAAGCGTATCTACGGATGCAATTAAATGATTTAGCCGAACAAGTACAAGAGCAGCCAACAGCCGCGATTGCGAAAAATTAGGAGTATAGAGCATGAATAAAAAACTTATCAGCAGCGCCATAATGGCCATACTTGGGTGTTTAAGTGCTAATGTATCTGCGCAAGCCCCAGCGGAGTTGGCATCAATACAGCGTGAAGTAGCAATAATGGAAAACATTTTAAGCAGCGCGTTAAAGCAAGATACCAATAAAAGGATCCGTGCGATTCAAGCCAACTATTTTGTTAAGCAGGGAGTGGTATTTGAGCTGGACGTAAGAGGCTCTAGCCGCTGGCAGACTATTTTTAGTAACGCACCTAATGCGCCGTTACCACCACTGCCTGAAATTGATTTTGCTAATATGGATATTGAAATTATCAGTGATCAAGTAGAGTTTATTACCGAAGATGTTGTTGAATCATCACGAGAAGCTTATCAACAAGCGATGGAGCTAATGCGTGAAGGCGCAGAACAAGTGCGCGAAATTGCAGAGCAAGAGCGTGATGTGGGCCGAAAGTTGCGAGATTTAGAGCGTGAAAAGCGCGATTTAGAGTTTGCCAGCCGCCATGATAATAGCGCCGAAGAGAAACAGCTTGAACAACGCAAAAAAGCGTTAGAAAAAGATATCGCGAAGCTGGAAAAACAACAAACTAGACTCACTAAACAGCAGCAACAGCTACGGCAAAATATCAATGCAAAGCATGCAGAGCGTGAGCAACAACAAGCCGCAGAGCAACAACAGTTACTGGAGCAAGTAAGCACAAGTATCAGTCTTACGTTATGTGATTACGGTAGTGGTTTACGTAGTCTGCCAAACGACGAGCATGTGAGTTTTGTTCTTAAAGGGCTCGGCGATAAAAATACGAGTTTAATAAAAGTATTTAATAAATCAGATATTAAAAAGTGTGTCGCCGGCGATATCAAAGCCAGCGAACTGACTAAAAAAGCTATTAGCTACCAATTTTAATTAGCCGAGCTGATATTAACTGAGCTCAATTAATAACTTATCCCTGACCAACAAGCAGCCGTATTATAAAGGCTGCTTTTCGTTATGCCCTTCATATTCAAACTGTTTATTGAATGGCGTAATATCTGGTAAAAATAACAAATAAACCCACACCACTAAGTTAAAGTAGGGGATCAAACCTAAGCAGGTAAAAGTTACAACCGGGTAACCTTTGATACTGGCATATCGATAGCATTGGTAAGTTATCCCTAAGTTTACCGCTAATAGTAACACTATTAATTGCATCATAATTCACTCCATAAATTGACAATGATACTAATAACAACATGTTAGTTTGTAAGTGGCATGTTGCTACGATTTGGCGATGTCATGTGAAATTTCGATTATCATCATAATCACAAGACATTTATCGCCCGATGAGCAAAGTATAGATGAGTTATCACAAGATGGAAGTAAAAAAATGCGTAGATTTGTATGAAAAGTTCGCTATTTTAGCTAGGTGGTTGTTCGTAAAAAGTTTTGTTTTGATAAATTTTTTGTAACTGATGTTTGATTTTTTCTACGGGCACCGGGCGTGAAATAAAGTAGCCTTGGCCATAATCAACACCTATTTCTTTTAGTGCTAAAAAGATCTCTTCATTTTCAACATATTCAGCAACTGAACGCTTATTGAGCGAGCGACTAATATCATTTATTGCTTTAACTAACGCCAAGTCGATTGGATCATTGAGCATATCGCGAACAAACGAACCGTCTATTTTTACATGTTGAGCTGGCAGCTGTTTAAGATAATTAAAGGTGCTAAAGCCAGTGCCAAAGTCATCAATTGAAAAATGACAGCCCAAGCGATTGAGCTTTTCGATCATCGCACGAGTGGCAGTTAAATTATTGATACTGGCGGACTCGGTGATCTCAAAAATAACCCGGGTAGGGCTGATATCGCACTTTTCAAGGGTCGATTCGATATGCGGTAATAGGCGTTCATCTAAAAACGATTGCGCAGATAGGTTTATTGCAACTTGATTTAGCTCAGGGTTAGCGGCAATGGCAGAAATTGCATTGCTGATCACACATTGATCCATTAAGTAAGTGTCGTTCAATAATTCAAGTGACGGAATAAATTGGTTTGGATAAACCAGTTCACCGTCGAGTTTTAAGCGTAACAGTGCTTCAAAATAAGCGACACCACCATGTTTAAAGTCCCAAATCGGCTGGTAATGTAATTCAATTTGGTTTTGTTGTAATGCTTGGCGAATGCTGTGTCCCCACTCTAATCCAGCTTGCAAGGTGTTATGGCTGGCATCTTCTTTAGAGTAACAATGAACCAAATTACGGCCTAAGCTTTTAGCAACGTACAAGGCAATATCAGCTTGTTTTAAGCATTCACTCGGATCATGGTTCGCTGCTGTTATTTGCGTTAAGCCAATTGAGCAGCTAATTGAATAAACTTGTTCTTCAGATTTAAACTGGTGACCTTCAATAGCCATACAAATACTTTCAGCTATCAAGTGTGCATCAAGCAGATTCATATTATTTAAGATCACCGCAAATTCATCACCACCAATGCGACACACTAAGTGTTCATCACTGATATTGGCGTTAAATAGTTGCGCAACTTCTTTAAGAACTATATCGCCTTGTTGATGACCTTTACTGTCATTAATTATTTTAAAATGATCGAGGTCAATATAAATTAAAGCGTGTTCTATGTCGCCATTAGTGCGTTGCGGCTGGCAAATTCGATTGAGTTGTTGATCAAAATAATAGCGGTTATGTAAGCCGGTTAAGGTGTCATGAAGCGCTAAATGGCGCAGCTGTAATTCAGCTTGTTTGCGCTCATGAATATTATCTATTGTGGCGGTGATCGTGGCAGCATTACTGCTGTTTTTGATTAGTTGTAAGCGGCACTCAACCCAAATAGCTTGACCATCTTTATGAATAATTTGCACTTCAACCTGCTGTTGCAAGGCACCGCCATGCAAAATACTGCTAATTGTTTGCAGTAGTTTATCTTTGCAATCATTGATACAAAAGTCAGAGAGTGCTTTGCTCAAGGTTTGTTTTATGCCAAACCCACTGAGTGCTTCCCACGCAGGGTTGATAAAACGAATGCGGCCTTGTTGATCAAATTCAAGCACCACAGTATTAAGATGTAATAGTATCCGCTGATGGGCTGAAAATAGCTCCTTATAGCGGCTTTGACTTTGACTTAGCTGTTCTACTTTTTGTGCAAACTCTGCATAACTGACCATAAAATCTTCACGGCGCGCAGCATGGTCGCATACTTTACTTAACAAGGTTTGTTCATACGGTGCACGAATAAAATCAGTAACCCCTGAAAGCAATAGTTGTTCAGCATGATCGGCATCTTTTGTATCAATAATAGTTACAATGGCTTGTTTTGGGTTGTGTTGTAAAATCTCTTCAACTAATTGACTGGCAGCTCCTGCGTGTGCTGCGGTTGCATCAAGTAACACAATGGCAAATTTTTGCTGCAAATAGATTGATAATGCTTGTTTATTACTAGAAACATGGGTGCAGGCAAAGTTTAGCTGTAGTTGTTGCGTTATTTCGGCGGCTTTACTACTGTCGGTTTCGAGCAGCAACAAATCTAAGCGACTGCTTTTTTCTAAATGCGTTGATAATACATTTGCCAGTACCTGTGGCAGCATATCTTGGCGTTCAAATGGTAATACCGCATCTATGCCATAACTGCGTGCTGTCGTTTCGGCTATTCGCTCACAATAGATAGGCGGAGTAAGCACAATTGGTGTGTTTTTTGGGGTTTTTAATAACCCTGAACGGATCATCCGAGAAAATCGCCAGCCATCGATTTTACCAACATTTAGACCGGTAATAATGACATCGACCGCTTGAGATTTAAGAATTTCGAGGGCTTGTTGGCTATCGGCCACTTCAAGGAAAGTAAATACATTGAGCCGATTTAAGGTTGACTTAACAGCCTGACGCTCAGCGACACTGGCGTTTAAGATCAGCAAAGTTAGCTGCTTAGCCATTTATGTCACACCTCTTATCAACCTAGCTCTAATCAAGTTGAGTAGAATAATGCCATTTGTCTCGAACCACAAGAGAACATTCCATTGTATTTTAATTAAAGCCGTTGGTTGAGCTAATAGCACGATACAGTTAAACTTGGCGCGACTTTTTTGATCTGGATATATCCTATGCGCGTGGCTGATTTTAGCTTTGACTTACCTGATGAATTAATTGCTCGTTTTCCTAAACAGGATCGAACCAGCAGTCGCTTATTAACCTTAGATGGCCCAAGTGGCGCTGTAGAACATAAAATATTTAGCGATATTCTTGATTTAGTAAATGAAAATGACTTGTTGGTATTTAATAATACCAAAGTGATCCCTGCTCGTATGTATGGCCAAAAAGCATCTGGCGGTAAACTTGAAGTGCTGGTAGAGCGCGTGCTTGATGAGCATCGCGTGCTGGCTCATGTACGCGCCAGTAAATCACCAAAACCAGGTACAGAACTTATTCTCGAAGGTAAAGCGCAGGCGACTATGGTGGGTCGTCATGGCGAATTGTTTGAACTAGAGTTTACAGGTGAGCAAAACGTTCTGGAAATTTTAAACGATATTGGTCATATGCCACTGCCGCCTTATATTGACCGTCCAGATACTGACGAAGACCGCAAACGCTATCAAACAGTCTACGGTGAAAAACCTGGCGCGGTTGCAGCGCCAACTGCCGGTCTACATTTTGACGATACGCTCATGGCTGCATTAAAAGCCAAGGGTGTAAACATGGCATTTGTTACCTTGCATGTTGGCGCTGGCACGTTCCAGCCGGTGCGCGTAGACTCGGTTAATGATCATATAATGCACTCCGAATACATTGAAGTGCCTGATGATGTTGTTGCAGCAGTCGCTGCAACCAAAGCTAACGGCGGCAGAGTGATTGCGGTAGGCACAACTTCGGTACGCTCATTGGAATCAGCAGCTAAGATACATGGCGGCCAATTAGCCAGTTACTTTGGTGACACCGATATTTTTATTTACCCAGGTTATCAATTTAACGTAGTTGATGCCATGGTCACTAATTTTCACTTGTCAGAATCGACATTGATCATGTTGGTTAGTGCATTTGCTGGGCAAGATAATATTATGAGTGCATACCAAACTGCAATTGCACAAAAATACCGCTTTTTTAGCTACGGCGATGCGATGTTTTTAACCCGTAAATAGTTTTTTCTATAAAAGCACTTAAAGCCCAGCCTAGCGTTGGGCTTTTTAGTTTTGATTTTTGCACTTTTAATTTCAGCTTTGAGCCCAATTAATAGTAATGGTTTTACAAAAAGGGTAGAATCGAGCGGTTAAATTATAGCTTGTTGGACTGTTTTTCTGACATTTGAGGATGATATGAAGTTTGAATTAGACCGTACAGACGGTAAAGCCCGCCGCGGCCGCTTGATTTTTGATAGAGGCGTAGTCGAAACGCCAGCATTTATGCCAGTAGGTACTTACGGTACTGTCAAAGGTATGACCCCAGATGAAGTCAAAGACACTGGTGCGCATATTTGCCTAGGTAACACCTTCCATTTAATGCTTCGCCCTGGTACTGAAATCATCAAGCAGCATGGTGGATTACATGGTTTTATGAATTGGGATAAACCAATTTTAACCGACTCAGGCGGTTTTCAAGTGTTTAGCTTAGGCGCAATGCGTAAAATTACCGAAGAAGGTGTATTGTTTAGCTCGCCTGTTAACGGTGAAAAAATTATGCTTTCACCAGAAAAAGCCATGCAAGTGCAGCGTGATTTAGGTTCAGACATCGTAATGATTTTTGACGAATGTACGCCTTATCCTGCCACCGAAAAAGAAGCTAAAGATTCAATGGAGTTATCACTTCGTTGGGCTAAGCGTTCAAAAGAAGGTCACGGTGACAATCCATCAGCTTTATTTGGTATTATCCAAGGTGGTATGTACCCGGAGTTGCGTGCTCAGTCACAACAAGGTCTTGAAGAAATTGGTTTTGATGGCTACGCACTCGGTGGTTTATCGGTCGGTGAGCCAAAAAATGAGATGATTAACATTCTTGATCACTGTGCTTATAAAATGCCAGAGAACAAACCCCGTTACCTTATGGGTGTAGGTAAACCTGAAGACTTAGTTGAAGCCGTTCGTCGCGGTATCGATATGTTTGACTGTGTAATGCCAACTCGTAATGCGCGTAATGGTCATTTATTTATAACCGGTGGCATTGTGAAAATTCGTAATGCTGTGCACAAAACAGATACCGGCCCACTTGATCCTGAGTGTGATTGCCATACTTGTAAGAATTATTCGCGCGCGTACCTACATCATCTTGATAAATGTAACGAAATTTTAGGTGCACGACTAAACACAATTCATAACTTACGTTACTATCAGCGCGTTATGGAAGGTTTACGTAATGCGATCGGTGACGGTAAGTTAGATGAATTCGTAAATGATTTTTATGCACGCCGCGGCCAAGAAGTGCCAGAGCTTGCAGATACCACAAATTAAATTTAAAAATTAAAGAGGAAGTGTTATGAGTTTATTTATTTCAAACGCCCACGCAAGTGCGGCAGGTGCAGCGCCAGCCGGTGGTGGTTATGAGATGTTGATCATGCTAGCTATCTTTGGCTTAGTATTTTACTTCTTGATTTACCGTCCACAAGCTAAGCGTGTAAAAGAGCATAAAGCGCTGATGAATGCGATGGCAAAAGGCGACGAAGTTCTTACTCAAGGTGGTTTAGTGGGTAAAATCGCTAAAATCTCTGAAGATAAAGATTTCATTGTTATTTCACTTAACGATCAAGCTGAAGTAACTGTACAAAAATCAGCAGTGTCAGCAGTATTGCCTAAAGGCACAATGAAGTCGCTATAATAATAATAAGGACGCCCACGTGTTAAACAAGTTTCCATTATGGAAGTATTTACTTGTTCTAGCTGTGATTGCGGTAGGTCTTTTATATGCCTCTCCTAATTTGTATGGTCGTGATCCGGCCATACAAATTTCAGGTACTAAAGGAACTGATGCAGATCTAGCTGTAGTAGACAAAGTAAATGCGACCCTCAAAGAGCACAATGTTACCGTAAAATCAGTTAAGTTCGAAAACGGTCAAGTGTTGATCCGCTTTAAAAATGTTGAAGAGCAGCTTAAAGCGCAAGATTTATTGCGTGATTCATTGAGCGACGATTACATCTCAGCCATTAACATGGCCCCGGCGCAACCTCATTGGTTAAAAGCCCTTGGCGGCAATCCAATGAAATTGGGCTTGGATTTAAGTGGCGGTGTTCACTTTACGATGGAAATTGACATGGTGACAGCGGTTGATAACGCGCTGGAACAAATGGATCAAGACTATAAAAGTGATTTACGTGAAGAAAAACTACGCTATCGCACGGTACGTCGTGTAGCTGGTACTGAACGTATTCGTGTGGAGATGCGCAGCGCAGAAGATAAAGATGCGGCAGAGCGTTTTTTACAGTCACGCTACCCATTACACAACTACATTGATGATAGCTCTAACGATAACGCGTTTTATGCCACCATCAGCGAGCAAAAACTCAAAGAAATTCGTGACTATGCTATCAAGCAAAACGAAACCATTATCCGTAACCGTATTAACCAAATCGGTGTTGCTGAGCCTAACGTACAACGTCAAGGTGCAGAGCGCATTATTGTGCAGTTACCTGGTGTGCAAGATACTGCGCGTGCGAAAGAGATTTTGGGTGCTACAGCAACGCTTGAGTTTCGTGAAGTAGACGAAAATGCCGATCCAACGGCAGCAGCGCAAGGGCGTATTCCGCCTGGTACTGAAATGATCATGAGCCGTGATGGCTACCCAGTGGTACTTAAAAAACGCATTATTCTCGAAGGTAGTCACATTACTGGTGCGCAATCGGGTGCCGATGAATACCAACGTCCGCAAGTAAGTATTAGCCTTGATAGCAAAGGCGGCGCGAAAATGAATGCTTTCACTAAGCGTGCTATTGGCAAGCGTATGGCGACGGTATTTATAGAGTATAAGCCCTCTGGTAAAACAGACGAAAACGGTAAAGCGCTACCACCAATTAAGGTGGAAGAAGTGATCAACGTTGCAACTATACAAGCGCGTCTTGATCGTTCGTTCCGAATCACCGGCATTGATAACCCTGCAGAAGCACATAACTTAAGTTTATTACTACGTGCTGGAGCACTTGTTGCGCCAATTCAAATTGTTGAAGAGCGCACGGTAGGGCCAAGCTTAGGTCAAGAAAATATCGAAGCAGGTATGACGGCGGTTGCTTTAGGCTTCTTGTTTGTACTGATCTTTATGTTAGTTTATTACAAAGGTTTTGGCTTAGTCGCTAATATTGCCTTAGCAGCTAACTTAGTATTGATTGTGGGTGTTATGTCGTTGATCCCAGGCGCTGCACTAACACTGCCAGGTATTGCTGGTATCGTACTAACGGTAGGTATGGCAGTTGATGCCAACGTACTAATATTTGAGCGTATTCGCGAAGAGCTGGCCGATGGACGTAGTCCGCAACAGGCTGTTCATCATGGTTATGATAGTGCTTTTAGTACGATTTTTGATGCCAATATTACCACCTTAATTGCTGCGATTATCTTGTTCGCAGTGGGTACAGGCCCAATTGCTGGTTTCGCAGTGACACTTGCGATAGGTATTATCACCTCAATGTTTACAGCCATTGTTGGTACCCGTGCGGTAATCAACTTATGTATTGGTGGTAAGCGCATTGATAAGCTGTCAATTTAAGGAGCAGATATGCAAATTTTAAAATTAGGCGGCAGAACTTTAGGGTTTATGTCGCTGCGCAAAGTTGCTATGAGCATCTCAACGCTACTTATTTTGGCATCGTTCGCATCGTTCTTCGTTAAAGGTTTAAACTTTGGCTTAGATTTTACGGGCGGTACTGCTGTAGAAGTAGGTTTTGCACAACCAGCAGACTTAAAGAAAGTACGTTCAGTGTTAGCTGAAAATGGTTTTGCAGATGCATCAGTACAATTGTTCGGTTCAAGCCAAGAGATTTTGGTTCGCTTAGCACCGCGTGGTGATGATGTTAAAGCCGAAGTAATTGGTAACCAAGTAATCGATGCACTTAAAAAAGCCGATGATAGCGTAGTAATGCGTCGAATTGAGTTTGTTGGCCCAAGTGTAGGTGAAGATTTAAAAGAGCAGGGTGGCCTTGCCATGTTAACTGCGCTTATTTGTATCTTGATCTATGTGGCATTTCGCTTTGAGTGGCGTTTTGCGGTAGGCGCAGTGTCGGCACTTTTACACGATGTAATCATTACTTTAGGTTTGTTTTCAGTATTAGGGTTAGAGTTCGACTTAACCATATTGGCGGCAATACTGGCGGTAATAGGTTACTCTCTTAATGATACTATCGTTGTATCTGACCGTATTCGTGAGAACTTCCGCAAAGTGCGTATCGACGATACTGTTGAGATCATTGATATTTCATTAACGCAAACACTTAACCGTACTCTAGTAACTTCAATTACCACTATTTTAGTATTAATCGCCTTGTTTGCTTGGGGTGGTCAAACTATTCATGGTTTTGCTACAGCGCTGTTATTTGGTGTGTTTATTGGTACTTATTCTTCGATTTATGTTGCTAGTGCCGTTGCGATTGCGATGGGCGTAAGTAAAGAAGACTTAATACCAGAAGTTATCGAAAAAGAAGGCGCAGATTTAGACGCTATGCCATAGGTATAAATCTAAGTTTACGTTTAAAAAACCGCTCATTGAGCGGTTTTTTGCTTTTAAGTGTTTGTGTCGCCTACGAGAGTATAGAGTTACTTTGGTGCTTAATAACTTGTAGGCGAGTGGCTTGCCACCGCGCTGTTAAAAATATTCTAATGTCTTCTCTTTGTGCAAAATATTTTTAGTTATTCATTCGCAAAGAGGTTAAGAGACGCGCGTCAGCAAGCTTAACGCCTACGGGAGTTTAAAGTTACTTTGGTGCTTAATAACTTGTAGGCGAGTGGCTTGCCACCGCGCTGTTAAAAATATTCTAATGTCTTCTCTTTGTGCAAAATATTTTTAGTTATTCATTCGCAAAGAGGTTAAGAGACGC
>NZ_JACJEW010000039.1:0-5944 GCF_014164315.1 Pseudoalteromonas sp. SG44-1 | reverse complement strand
GCGTCAGCAAGCTTAACGCCTACGGGAGTTTAAAGTTACTTTGGTACTTAATAACTTGTAGGCGAGTGGCTTGCCACCGCGAAAGGTTTTTCACAACTCTATGTCTAACTGGTGAATTTAAAATTGCGCGAGGTACCTTGGTCAAGTAATTCCGCCTACGGGTTGGCATTGGTGTTTGGATTTGCGTAGTCGGGGCTTTATGCCGCGTGACTCAAATGTCTTCTCTTTGTGAAAAATATTTTAAGTTTTTCATTCACAAAGAGTTAAAGGAAGGTAATAGGGTTCGGCTTAAGCTTACTTTCTCTGTGTTGCGCGAAGCGCCTCGGTGTCCTCTGTGGTGCAAATTGTTTAAATGATTAATTCACCACAGAGGGCACAGAGCTCACAGAGGAAGAGATTAAAGGGATAAAGTTAAAGGTGCTAGGGTTTTGGGAAGCCTGCGGGTTGGCATCGGTGTAAGGCTATATGTAAGCGGGGCTTTATCATAGCGAATTTTAATTATTGCTATTTATGAAATTAAATATTTCCTATAATAGTAATTATTGATTAAGTATTGATGTAACCAACTAATGTTAAAGCAACTTGTAGTCGCTAGTAGTCTAATTATTGTTAGCGGATGTGATGACAACGTTAAACCTAAGCAATCAAAGGCTGCAGTACAACCTTATCAATTAACAACACTTGAGCATTACCAGCATCAAGCTAACAACTTACTTCGCAGTATTAGAGTGCAAAAAGATGCGGCTAATTTAGAAACTCAATCTGCTGATTTAGTCGCGCTATCGCAGACTATCCTCAGTGACTTGATAGTTGATTATCCACAATGTGCTGAATACTTAAATGCGCTTATTGCTGTTGCTGATTTGCTCCCGTCATTGCCCCTAGAAGAAATTGAAAGTGGTTATCATAGCGATGGTAAGCTACCTAAGTTTGACGAGCCCATCTGTTATCACGGTAAGGATTTATTGGTTCATCCTGCGACTGTACAAGCGATTGCTCGTTCAGGATTTGTTGATCAACAAGCTTATGAATATGCGGAACTTGAGATTATTGAGGTAATTACTCATTTTGATCAGGTTGAACAAGTATTAAAGTAAATAGCTTAAACTCAATTGCCATAAAATTGTCATACCAGCTTGCTACTTTAACTGCCTCTTAATGAAGTAATGGGTTATTGATAAGTGAGTGCTCAGCTAAGTATATTAGACAATATATTGCGAAATAGTGAAATAACGACACTGTTTCAACCCATCTTTGATATCGCTGGGCAGCAAATATTAGGTTACGAAGCATTAAGTCGCGGTCCTAAAAATTGTGCATTAGAGATGCCAAATACGCTTTTTAGTGCTGCAATTGTGCACGATAAAATCTCAGAGCTTGAGTTGCTATGCCGTTCAAAAGCGATCGAAAATTTTGTAAGGTTAAAACTACAAGGCAAATTATTCTTAAATGTAAGCCCTAAAACCTTACTGGATCCTTGTCATCCGAAAGGCGAAACATTACACCTAATTAAGCAGTTTGGTTTGGCCGCTAATAGAGTGGTGATTGAAGTTACCGAACAAGAAAAGGTCGATGATGGCTTTTTATTGCTGAAAACAATTGCTCATTATCGCCAGCTCGGTTTTTCGATTGCCATCGATGATTTAGGTGCAGGCTACTCAGGATTAAAGCAATGGTCAGAATTATGTCCTGACTATGTGAAGATTGATCGTTATTTTATTGACCATTGTGATGAAAGCGTGGTTAAAAAAGAATTTTTAAAATCAATTATAGAGTTAGCGAAAGTTACCAAAACAGCGGTGATAGCAGAGGGCATAGAGCGGGTTGAAGAACTCAGTTTACTTGAAGGGCTAGGCATTGTGAATGCGCAAGGCTTTTTACTGGAACGACCAAGTTTAAAACCTAGCTTAGCGTTTGACTCATCTCAATTACAGCAATTAAGTTTTACTCCACTTAACAATCAGTTTGAGCAATCAATGGCGATAGGTTGGTTAGCAATCGAACAAGCCCCCATCGACAGTCATACCCGTTGTAAAGATGCGCATAATATTTTTGAAAAAGATAAATCGATTATCAGTCTTGCGGTTGTAGACGAAAACTTACAGCCGATAGGCTTATTACACAAAGATCAACTGACAGAAGTATTTGCGGCTCCTTATGGCCATGCTTTATACGACAAACAACCGGTTACGGCACTAATGCACAAGCAACCCTTGGTAGTTGATGAAAATCAGCTGCTTGATACTGTTAGTCAGCAAATTACCGAAAATGATTTTGATATTCGCCGTCATATTGTGATCACTCGCACTGAGCAGTACTTAGGGCTCGCGCCACTGCGGGATATTTTAAAACATATTACGGAAGAGAAAATTCGTCATGCTCAGCATGCTAATCCACTTACGATGCTGCCGGGGAATGTTGCAATTAACGAAGCAATTGAGCATAGATTAAGAGCCAAACACAGCTTTGCATTAGCCTATATTGATTTAAACCACTTTAAGCAGTTCAACGATTTATATGGTTACGCCAGTGGTGATAGCGTTATCAAATTATTGGCCGATGTAACCACCCAAGCTTGTAGTAATGTGCCCAGTTTTGTTGGTCATATTGGTGGCGATGATTTTATGGTGGTCTTTGATGGTGATGATGCGGCTACAGTATGTAACAACATAATAACTGAGTTTGAGCTGAAATCTCGTGCATTCTTTACGCCAGAGCATATTGCCAGTGGTGGTTATTGGGCAACTAATCGTGAAGGTGAAAAGCAATTTGTACCTTTACTTACTTTATCGATTGGCGTTGTTGAACCCGATCTAGAGCAGTGTACTAACAGCCATCAAATTGCTGCATTGGCAACAGATGCTAAAAAAGAAGCAAAACGCTATCGCCACAGCTATCTATTTTTATGTAAACGACGTGGTCCTGCTTTGGCGGTTGTGCGTTTAAGTCCTGAGAAACAAGTCATATAAAATAACGTTAAGTAGGGCTGTTTTTCTTGAGTATTTATTGCTCAGCGTGTAGCTTTACTAAAACACTAGAAAATAATAATTATGACTAGGTATTTCTTTTCACTCATCTCGCTCTCGGTACTTATTGTTAGTACCGTATGCAGTGCTAAAACTGCAGCAAAAGAAACGGTCACAATCGCTCAAGAACCTCGAACATTATATAAACGAGATGCATACTTAAAAGAGTTACTGCAACGTGCGCTTGATGCTGCTAATTATTCAGCCCAGTTAGAATCTGTCGTGGTACATCCTCACCAACAGCGGGCGCTCATAGCCCTTGGCGATAATAGCGTTGACCTATATTGGAGTATGACCAGCCCAGAACGAGAAACCTTAGCAATACCGATAAAAGTGCCGTTATTTAAAGGTTATATTGGTAAGCGAGCCTTAGTAACTAGGCAGTCGTTTCTTAATCGCTTTGTTGATATCAAGAGCAAAGAGCAACTAAAAGGGTTTACTGCAATTCAAGGGCATGACTGGCCAGATACCAAAATATTGGCACATAATGATTTATCAGTACGGCCGTTTGCAAATTATCAAGCGATGTTTAATATCGTTTTGACCGGACGAGTTGATTACTTTCCTCGCTCCTTCATAGAAGTAAGCTCAGAGTTAAAAGAAGTTAATAAGCAAGCGCTGGTTATTGTTCCAAATTTATATATTAGCTACCCGAGTGCTTTTTATTACTTTGTGGCCAAACACAAGCCAGAACTGGCAAAAACGCTCAGCGATGGCTTAGCTATTATGCAAAAGAACGGTAGTTTTGATGAGCTATTTAATCAGTATTTTGGCGATGATTTAAAGGCCTTGCCATTTGATCCGCAGAACACTGTTGAGATCAAATTAGAGAACCCTTATTTTAATCATTAAAAAAGGAGCCTAGGCTCCTTTTAGTATCGATCTGAGTATAACTCGCTATTAGCGAAGTAACGCTTCAGTTAATACTGGGCGAATTTCACGGATCATCGCTTGTGTTAATTTCGGTGCGCCACAGATAATATTACCGCTGTGAGCGTAATTATTACCACCGGCAAAATCTACAACCATACCGCCAGCTTCTTTAACCATTAGTTCACCTGCAGCTGAGTTCCATGGTTTCAAACCAATTTCAAAGAAACCATCAACACGGCCAGCTGCCACGTATGCCATGTCTAGTGCAGAACAACCGGCACGGCGAATATCAGCAGTGTGAACAAACAATGCTTTGAATGCTTCAGTATACGCATCCATATGGTGTTTGTTTTTGAATGGGAAACCAGTGGCAAGAACAGTACCAGAAAGAACGGTAGTTTTACTTACACGAAGACGTTTGCTATTTAGCTGTGCGCCTTGACCACGAGAAGCGGTGAAAAGCTCGCCACGAATTGGATCGTAGATAACAGCTTGGTCTAGACGACCTTTAACTTTAAGTGCGATAGAAACCGCGTAATGAGGGATGCCTTTGATGAAGTTTGTAGTGCCATCAATAGGATCAACAATCCATTGGTAATCTGCATCTTTACCTACGTGCTCACCTAGCTCTTCACCAACAATAGAGTGAGTAGGGTAAGATTGTAAAATAGTGTCGCGAATTACGGCTTCGGCTTCTTTATCAATATTCGTTACTAAATCATTAGTGCCTTTTTGTTGCACTTCAACTTTTGATAAATCTTCGCCAGCGCGAAGTAAAATTTTGCCTGCGTTACGCGCAGCGCGAACCGCAATGTTTAACATTGGATGCATGGTATTACCTTTGGGTTGTAAAAGAACGTGTATATATTTCTATATATTTCAGCCGGCGTATTCTAGCGATTTTTGACACAAAGTAAACAATAAACCCCAAAAAGTTTTGAGTGTTTTTTGTACTGGGTTGAGTTGCAAGGTAAAAATTACAAGACAAAAGCCAGCATTGATCGTTGATACATAAAACTTCCCATATTTATTACCTAGAACCTAGAACCTAGAATCTTTGCTGCTTACAGCTTTTCTCTATGTTATAATTCGCGCAATTTTTTGGTATGAGTTAAACAGTAATGATCTTAGATGACATCCGCATTGTTTTAGTAAACACCTCGCATTCAGGTAACATCGGCTCAGCGGCGCGCGCGATGAAAACCATGGGCTTATCAAAACTGTATTTAGTTGATCCAGCGTGTGAAGTTGATAGCCACGCCAGCGCATTAGCGGCCGGTGCAACTGATGTGCTAGGTAATGCGGTGATAGTTGACACAGTTGCTGAAGCGATTGAAGGTTGTGCTCTAACTATTGGTACTAGCGCCCGTTCACGTACTTTATCGTGGCCTATGGTGGAACCACGTGAATGTGGTGAGAAGCTAGTTGCCGAAGCTGTTACTGGTCCTGTAGCATTAGTTTTTGGCCGCGAAAACAGTGGTTTAAGTAATGAAGAACTGCAACTGTGCAACTACCATGTGTGTATTCCGGCTAATCCTGAATACAGCTCGCTTAATTTAGCAATGGCTGTGCAGACCTTATGTTACGAAACGCGTATGGCATTTTTAAATCAACAACCAAAAGCCACGCCAGTAGATGATGCTGTGTATCCAAGCTCAAAACAAACCGAGTTATTTTACGAACACTTAGAACAAACCTTACTGGAAACAGGCTTTATTATTAAGCAGCATCCGGGCATGGTAATGACTAAGCTACGTCGTTTATTTAACCGTGCACGCCCAGAAGATGCAGAGCTAAATATCTTGCGCGGTATTTTAACCTCAATAAATAAGTCTACTAAATAAGCGAAAGTTATAAGACTATTTGCCGCTAATACTTGACTAAATTACTCAGGTAATTACAATGAACACAGTACTTGACTAAAACAGTCGGGTATTGAAGTTAATTGAGGGGCTAGGAAGATATAGGCACTAGGAATAGCTTGACTAGAATCGAGCTATATAAACTTTGTAGAACCTAGAACCTAGAACCTAGAACCTAGAACC